>NZ_NKEX01000018.1:0-483 GCF_002223325.1 Burkholderia sp. AU15512 | reverse complement strand
CGGTCACCACGGTAGGATTCATGACTGGGGTGAAGTCGTAACAAGGTAGCCGTATCGGAAGGTGCGGCTGGATCACCTCCTTTCCAGAGCTTCTCGCGCAAGTTGAGCGCTCACGCTTATCGGCTGTTGATAAAGACAGAAAGACTGTCTGTTAGCGGTTTAACCGGTTATAATGCCGGCCGCTTTCGATAATCATCAATGACAAACATTCGAATGAAGTTTGGTTCGAGTTTTTCTCATTGGCGATTGAGCCAGTCAGAGTGATATGAGTAAAACCATATCGGCTGTCGTTCTTTAACAATCTGGAAGAAGCAAGTAATTTGGATAGCGGAAGCGTCTTGAGATGGACGTGGAAACTATCCGGGTTGTGATTGTATCGATGTATCTCAAGATGATTCGAACTCTATGTTTGACTCAATTGGAATACGGCACAACGCGAGAACTCAACCTGTAACGAGACAGACTCGTTATAGGGTCAAGCGA
>NZ_NKEX01000019.1:0-575 GCF_002223325.1 Burkholderia sp. AU15512 | reverse complement strand
GCGCCCGAGCTGGGCGCGACGGTGATCCGCGCGGTGCTGGAGCGTGCGGGCGTGAAGCCCGAGCAGGTCAGCGAAGTGATCATGGGCCAGGTGCTGACGGCCGGTTCCGGGCAGAACCCGGCGCGGCAGTCGCTGATCAAGGCCGGGCTGCCGACGGCAGTGCCGGGGATGACGATCAACAAGGTGTGCGGCTCGGGCCTGAAGGCCGTGATGCTGGCGGCGAACGCGATCGTCGCGGGCGACGCGGACATCGTGATCGCAGGCGGCCAGGAGAACATGAGCGCGTCGCCGCACGTGCTGCCGGGCTCGCGCGACGGGTTCCGGATGGGGGATGCGAAGCTGGTCGACACGATGATCGTCGACGGCCTGTGGGACGTGTACAACCAGTACCACATGGGCATCACGGCGGAGAACGTCGCGAAGGAATACGGGATCACGCGCGAAGAGCAGGACGCGTTCGCGGCGCTGTCGCAGAACAAGGCGGAAGCCGCGCAGAAGGCCGGCCGCTTCGACGACGAGATCGTGCCGGTGGCGATTCCGCAACGCAAGGGCGAGCCGCTGCAGTTCGCCACCGA
>NZ_NKEX01000017.1:0-632 GCF_002223325.1 Burkholderia sp. AU15512 | reverse complement strand
CGGTCACCACGGTAGGATTCATGACTGGGGTGAAGTCGTAACAAGGTAGCCGTATCGGAAGGTGCGGCTGGATCACCTCCTTTCCAGAGCTTCTCGCGCAAGTTGAGCGCTCACGCTTATCGGCTGTAAATTTAAAGACAGACTCAGGGGTCTGTAGCTCAGTCGGTTAGAGCACCGTCTTGATAAGGCGGGGGTCGTTGGTTCGAATCCAACCAGACCCACCACCGTCTTGTGTGGCGGTACACACCTGAGGCAAACCTGTACATGGGGGCATAGCTCAGCTGGGAGAGCACCTGCTTTGCAAGCAGGGGGTCGTCGGTTCGATCCCGTCTGCCTCCACCAATCACCAACGCTAAGGGCTTGGTTCAGACGCTGAACCGAGAATTTTGCATTGGCGATTGAGCCAGTCAGAGTGATACGTAGTACGTATCGGCTGTCGTTCTTTAACAATCTGGAAGAAGCAAGTAATTTGGATAGCGGAAGCGTCTTGAGATGGACGTGAAAGCTATCCGGGTTGTGATTGTATCGATGTATCTCAAGATGATTCGAACTCTATGTTTGACTCAATTGGAATACGGCACAACGCGAGAACTCAACCTGTAACGAGACAGACTCGTTATAGGGTCAAGCGA
>NZ_NKEX01000016.1:0-755 GCF_002223325.1 Burkholderia sp. AU15512 | reverse complement strand
GGCAGCCGCGTGATCGTGAAGGCCGACGGCGTCTACCTGTGGGACTCGGACGGCAACAAGGTGATCGACGGGATGGCCGGCCTCTGGTGCGTGAACGTCGGCTACGGCCGCAAGGAACTCGCCGACGCCGCGTATCGCCAGATCCAGGAACTGCCGTTCTACAACACGTTCTTCAAGACCACGCATCCGCCGGTGATCGAGCTCTCCGCGATGCTCGCGGAAGTCACGCCGGCCGGCTTCAACCACTTCTTCTATTGCAACAGCGGTTCGGAAGGCAACGACACCGTGCTGCGCCTCGTGCACCAGTACTGGCGCGTGCAGGGTCAGCCGCAGAAGAAGTATGTGATCTCGCGTAAGAACGGCTATCACGGCTCGACGATCGCCGGCGGCACGCTCGGCGGGATGGGCTACATGCACGAGCAGATGCCGTCGAAGGTCGAGCACATCGTGCACATCGACCAGCCGTATTTCTTCGGCGAAGCAGCGGCCGGCGAAACGCCGGAAGCATTCGGCCTGGCGCGCGCGCAGCAGCTCGAAGCGAAGATCCTCGAACTCGGCGCGGAGAACGTCGCGGCGTTCATCGGCGAGCCGTTCCAGGGCGCGGGCGGCGTGATCTTCCCGCCGTCGACGTACTGGCCGGAAATCCAGCGGATCTGCCGCAAGTACGACATCCTGCTGGTGGCCGACGAAGTGATCGGCGGCTTCGGCCGCACCGGCGAATGGTTCGCACACCAACACTTCGGTTTCGAACCCGA
>NZ_NKEX01000015.1:0-767 GCF_002223325.1 Burkholderia sp. AU15512 | reverse complement strand
GGCAAGACCGCAGTCGTCACGGGCGCCGCGAGCGGCATCGGCAAGGAAATCGCACTCGAGCTCGCGAAAGCGGGCGCGGCCGTCGCGATCGCCGACCTGAACCAGGACGGCGCGAACGCGGTCGCCGACGAGATCGTCAAGGCAGGCGGCAAGGCAATCGGCGTCGCGATGGACGTGACGAACGAGGAAGCCGTGAACAGCGGGATCGACAAGGTGGCCGAAACGTTCGGCTCGGTCGACATCCTCGTGTCGAACGCGGGCATCCAGATCGTCAACCCGATCGAGAACTATTCGTTCGCCGACTGGAAGAAGATGCAGGCGATCCACGTCGACGGCGCGTTCCTCACGACCAAGGCCGCGCTGAAGCACATGTACAAGGACGATCGCGGCGGTGTCGTGATCTACATGGGTTCGGTGCACTCGCACGAAGCGTCGCCGCTGAAGTCGGCGTACGTGACGGCCAAGCACGGCCTGCTCGGCCTGGCCCGCGTGCTGGCGAAGGAAGGTGCGAAGCACAACGTGCGCTCGCACGTCGTGTGTCCGGGCTTCGTGCGCACGCCGCTGGTCGACAAGCAGATTCCGGAGCAGGCGAAGGAGCTCGGGATCAGCGAAGAGGAAGTGGTGAAGAAGGTGATGCTCGGCAATACGGTCGACGGGGTGTTCACGACCGTTCAGGACGTCGCGCAGACGGTGTTGTTCCTGTCGGCCTTCCCGAGCGCCGCGCTCACGGGCCAGTCGTTCATCGTCAGCCACGGCTGGTTCATGCA
>NZ_NKEX01000014.1:0-812 GCF_002223325.1 Burkholderia sp. AU15512 | reverse complement strand
TGATGCGGCGAAAGCCTTCGGCTTCGCACTGCGTGAAGAAGTTGCCGCTCGACACGTAGAGGCCGGACAGCGTCGTATTCTGGTCGGGTGCGCATGCGCTTTCGAGCGTCAGCTCGAAGGCTTCGGGCACGTTCTCGACCGTCAACCCGTGTTCGTGCGCGCGCACGGCGCCATGCGGCGCGCCATCCAGCCAGGCGCGGACGAATTCGAGCGCTTCGCCCATCAGCTCCAGGTGCGGTGCGGGCGCGGCGTCCGGATTGCGACGCACGCGCATCGTGTTCCTGACGATCGTACGGGCCGGCGCGAGATCGAATTCGAGCGCGACGGCATCGATGAGGAAGGCCGGCGGCGTGTAGTCGGCGCGGCGGATCACGGTTTGGGCGATGTTTTCAGCCATGGTCATGCTTCAGGAAAGGGGTTCTCGCTCTGACATTGCTCGCATCGGCTTGGGCTGATGCGCCAGGAACGATCAAGCGGTCAACACGAAACGCGACGCCTGATCGGACCTTCACGCACCTGAGCATCGCGCCGTGCGCGAAACGCACTCGCGCCGCGCTCGCACATTCGATGCGTGCTCCGAATCGCTTAAGACGATTCAGAACGGCCATTGGACCAGTCGCATTCAATTGGAAATTCGGATTCAGAACTCGATTCCATTGACTGAAACTATTAAATGCCGCAGACGCCCCGTTACTATCTTCACGCCCCGATAATTGGGGCTTTGGCCAGCCAGGCCCGGCATGATTCTCGCCCCCAGTCGCAGTCATGATCCGGGGGGTGTTGTCACCGGGCCTGGTGGGTGGCTGGTGATC
>NZ_NKEX01000020.1:0-967 GCF_002223325.1 Burkholderia sp. AU15512 | reverse complement strand
CCGAGGAACGCGAAGGTCGTCACGAGCAGGCCCGTGAGCGCCCACCATGCGGCCACCGTGCCGCGCAGGCCCTTCATCAGGCGCATGTGCAGCCACGCCGCGTAGTTGAGCCACACGATCAGCGCCCAGGTTTCCTTCGGGTCCCAGCTCCAGTAGCCGCCCCATGCTTCGGCGGCCCACAGCGCGCCGAGGATCGTCGCGATCGTAAAGAACGCGAAACCGACCGCGATCGACTTGACCATCACGTCGTGGAGCACGTCGAGCGTCGGCAGGCGATCGGCGAGCACGCCGCGCTCCTTCATCAGGTACGCGACCGACACCATCGCCGACAGCGCGAAGCTGCCATAGCCGATGAAGTTCGCCGGCACGTGGATCTTCATCCACCAGCTCTGCAGCGCCGGCACGAGCGGCTGGATCTGCTGCGCGTCGCGCGCGACCGAGTACCACATCAGGAAGCCCACGGCCGCGCTGATCACCAGCAGCACGAACGCACCGAGCGCGCGCGTGCCGTAGTGGCCTTCGTAATACAGATAGAGCAGCGCGGTGATCAGGCTGAACAGCACGAACACTTCATACAGGTTCGATACCGGAATGTGCCCGACGTCCGCCCCGATCAGGTAGGACTCGTACCAGCGCACCATCAGGCCGGTGAAGCCCATCAGCACGGCGACCCACGTTAGCTTCTGGCCGATCGCGGAGCCCGACTCCGAGCGCGCGAGCAAGCCGATCCAGTAGAAAATCGTTGCGAGCACGAACAGCGCGCTCATCCACAGGATCGCCGACTGGCTCGACAGGAAGTACTTGAGGAAGAACGCCGAATCGGCGCGCGCGAGATCGCCCTGGTAGATCTGGATCGACAGCAGCGCCAGCACGGCGATCGACGCCATCATCAGCCGCGCGGGCTTCCAGCGCCAGCCGAGCGCGATGAGCGCCGGCACGGTGCCGATCATCACCGCCTTGTCGTAGT
>NZ_NKEX01000022.1:0-1220 GCF_002223325.1 Burkholderia sp. AU15512 | reverse complement strand
GGCGCGCGCAGCGCGAACGGGCAAGCTGCAACCGCCATCGGCTGGCGCGAGTTCTTCGTGGATCCGCGCCTGCAGCGGCTGATCGAGATCGCGCTGAAGAACAACCGCGACCTGCGCGTATCGGTGCTGAACATCGAGGCGGCGCGCGCGCAGTACCAGATCACGCGCGCGGGCCTGTTCCCGACGATCGATGCGACGGGTACCGGTAATCGTCAGCGCCTGCCGAATGCGCTGTCGGTGGCGCCGGGCCGGAACATCACGACGACCTACAACGTCGGGCTGTCGGCGTCGTGGGAACTCGACCTGTTCGGCCGCGTGCAGAGCCTGAAGGACCAGGCGCTCGCGCAGTACCTGTCGACCGCGTATGCGCGGCAGGCGTCGGAGATCTCGCTGGTGTCGCAGGTGGCGGATCAATACCTGACGCTGCTGTCGACCGACGATCTGCTGAAGGTCACGGAGAACACGCTGAAGACGGCGCAGGACTCGTACAACCTGACGAAGCTGCAGTTCGACAACGGCACGGGCTCCGAGCTCGAGCTGCGTCAGGCGCAGACGGTGGTCGAGCAGGCGCTGTCGAACCAGCAGGCGCAAGCACGGGCACGCGCGCAGGCGTTGAACGCGCTGGTGCTGCTGATCGGCGAGCCGCTGCCGGACGATTTGCCGGCGGGCATGCCGCTCGACGCGCAGAACCTGCTGACGGACGTGCCGGCCGGCCTGCCGTCCGACCTGCTGACGCGTCGCCCCGACGTGATGCAGGCCGAGCAGTCGCTGCTGGCGGCGAACGCGAACATCGGTGCGGCACGTGCGGCGTTCTTCCCGAAGATCTCGCTGACGGCCGCGTTCGGCACCGCGAGCCCGACGCTCGGCGGCCTGTTCAAGGCCGGCACGGCGGCATGGTCGTTCGCGCCGAGCATCGCGTTGCCGATCTTCGAAGGCGGCTCGAACATCGCGAACCTCGATCTTGCGCACGTGCAGAAGCGCATCGAGATCGCGAACTACGAGAAGGCGATCCAGTCGGCGTTCCGCGACGTGGCGGACGGGTTGGCCGCACGCGGCACGTACGACCAGCAGATCGCGGCGCTGGAGCGCAACGAGCACGCGCAGCAGCGTCGCTTCGACCTGTCGGACCTGCGTTACAAGAACGGTGTCGACAGCTACCTGTCGGTGCTGACCGCGCAGACGGACCTGTATTCGGCGCAGCAGTCGCTGATCAATGCGCG
>NZ_NKEX01000013.1:0-1226 GCF_002223325.1 Burkholderia sp. AU15512 | reverse complement strand
GTGCGCAGGTTCACGTTCACCGGCACGTTCGCATCCTTCAGCGTCAGGTGCGCCGGCTGGTTCTCCTCGTGGTTCGTGTTCGAGATGAACACCGACGAGAGGCGATCGAACGTCAGCTTGCCGTCCGGCTTCGGATACTCGATCGGCTGGCATTGCGACGCCGGCTTCAGCATCTCGTGGTCCGCATGCTTGTGATGCAGCGTCCACGGCACGTTGCCGCCCATCACCTTCTGCTCGAGCCCGACCATCAGCGTGCCGAGGTACAGCCCCTTCGCCATCCACTGCTTGAAGTTGCGCGCGCGGTACAGCTCCGTGTACAGCCACGACTGCTTGAAGGCGTCCGGGTACGCGTTGAGCTCGTCCGACTGGCGGCCGGCCTGCACCGCGTCGAATGCGGCGTCGGCGGCCAGCATGCCGGTCTTGATCGCCGCGTGGCTGCCCTTGATCCGCGATGCGTTCAGGAAGCCCGCGTCGTCGCCGATCAGCGCGCCGCCCGGGAACACCGTCTTCGGCAGCGACAGCAGTCCGCCGGCCGTGATCGCGCGCGCGCCGTACGACACGCGCTTGCCGCCTTCCAGGAACGCACGGATCGACGGGTGCGTCTTGTAGCGCTGGAATTCCTCGAACGGCGACAGGTACGGGTTCGTGTAGCCGAGGCCGACCACGAAGCCGACCACGACCTGGTTGTTGTCCATGTGATACAGGAACGAGCCGCCGTAGGTATCCGACTTCAGCGGCCAGCCGGCCGTGTGGATCACGAGGCCCGGCTTGTGCTTGGCCGGGTCGATTTCCCACAGTTCCTTGATGCCGATCCCGTAGGCCTGCGGATCCGCGTTTGCGTCGAGCTTGAACTTCGAGATCAGCTGGCGGCCCAGATGGCCGCGGCAGCCTTCGGCGAACAGCGTGTACTTCGCATGCAGTTCCATGCCGAGCTGGAAGTTCTCGGTCGGCTCGCCGTCCTTGCCCACGCCCATGTTGCCGGTGGCGACGCCTTTGACCGAGCCGTCGTCGTTGTAGAGAATCTCCGCGGCCGGGAAGCCCGGAAAGATCTCGACGCCCAGCGCCTCGGCCTGCTGTCCAAGCCAGCGCGTGACGTTGCCCAGTGAAATCACGTAGTTGCCGTGGTTCTGGAAGTTCGCGGGCAGCGCCCAGTTCGGCGTGGTGACCGCGCTCTTCTCGGACAGGAACAGGAAGCGGTCTTCCGTCACCTCGACGTCGAGCGGTGC
>NZ_NKEX01000012.1:0-1460 GCF_002223325.1 Burkholderia sp. AU15512 | reverse complement strand
CCCCGTTACTATCTTCACGCCCCGATAATTGGGGCTTTGGCCAGCCAGGCCCGGCATGATTCTCGCCCCCAGTCGCAGTCATGATCCGGGGGGTGTTGTCACCGGGCCTGGTGGGTGGCTGGTGATCGCTAATAGGGGTTTGGCCGGGATATCCCGACGCCGTCCGTAACGTGGATGCCGAGACTTGCCACCGTTGTTGCAGGCCAATCCGTTCACTCTGCTCATACTTCGATGCAAGACACTCAACAACATGGCGCCGTCGATGTCTTCATCGGCGTCGATGTCGGTAAAGGCCAGCATCATGCCGTCGCGCTTGATCGGAACGGCAAGCGCCTGTACAACAAGGCGCTACCCAACGACGAGGCCAAGCTGCGAGCCCTCATCGCCGAGCTCAAGACTCAGGGTCAACTGCTATTCGTCGTCGATCAGCCATCCACCATCGGCGCGCTTCCTGTAGCCGTCGCCCGCGCCGAAGGCGTACTCGTCGCCTATCTGCCGGGACTGGCTATGCGCCGCATCGCCGACCTACATGCAGGCGAAGCCAAGACCGATGCCCGCGATGCCGCGATCATTGCCGAAGCCGCTCGCTCGATGCCGCACACACTGCGCTCGCTTCGGTTGGCCGACGAGCAGCTCGCCGAACTCACCATGCTGTGCGGCTTCGACGACGATCTCGCCGACCAAGTCACTCAAACCAGCAACCGCATTCGCGGCTTGCTCACCCAGATCCATCCCGCTCTCGAACGCGTTCTCGGACCGCGCCTCGATCATCCAGCGGTACTCGATCTGCTTGAGCGCTACCCGTCGCCAGCCGCGCTTGCCGCCACCAGCGAGAAGACGCTCGCCAACCGCCTGACCAAACTCGCACCGCGCATGGGCAAAGGCTTGGCGACCGAGATCGTTCAGGCACTCAGCGAACAAGCCGTGACCGTGCCCGGCACGCAAGCCGCCACCATCGTCATGCCTCGCTTGGCCCAGCAGCTTGCGGCCTTGCGTAAGCAACGTGACGAGGTCGCCGCCGAAGTTGAGCGACTGGTGCTTGCTCACCCTCTTTGGCCGGTCCTGACCAGCATGCCGGGAGTCGGCGTCAGGACCGCCGCCAGACTCCTGACCGAGGTCGCGCATAAAGCGTTCGCTTCGGCCGCCCACTTGGCGGCCTACGCTGGTCTTGCCCCGGTCACCCGGCGCTCAGGCTCATCCATCCGTGGTGAGCACCCATCCAGACGCGGCAACAAGGTGCTCAAGCGCGCCTTGTTCCTATCCGCCTTCGCGGCATTGCGGGATCCTGTCTCGCGGGCTTACTACGCGCGCAAGATCCAGCAGGGCAAGCGCCACAACCAAGCACTCATCGCGCTGGCACGGCGACGCTGCGACGTCCTGTTCGCCATGCTGCGCGACGGCACCATTTACCAACCCAAGTCCGCCCCTAACGCTTGACGAAGGACATAGGGGCACCCCCC
>NZ_NKEX01000021.1:0-1517 GCF_002223325.1 Burkholderia sp. AU15512 | reverse complement strand
CCCGAAGCCTTCGAGCTGACGCTCGAAAGCGCATGCGCACCCGACCAGAATACGACGCTGTCCGGCCTCTACGTGTCGAGCGGCAACTTCTTCACGCAGTGCGAAGCCGAAGGCTTTCGCCGCATCACCTATTTCCTCGACCGTCCGGACGTGATGGCGTCGTACACGGTGACGCTGCGCGCCGACAAGGCCGCGTACCCGGTGCTGCTGTCGAACGGCAACCTCGTCGATTCGGGCGACCTGCCCGACGGCCGCCACTTCGCGAAATGGGAAGACCCGTTCCGCAAGCCGAGCTACCTGTTCGCGCTGGTCGCGGGCAAGCTCGTTGCGATCGAGGAGAAGATCACGTCCGGCTCGGGCAAGGAGAAGCTGCTGCAGGTGTGGGTCGAGCCGGCCGATCTCGACAAGACGCGTCATGCGATGGATTCGCTGATCCACTCGATCCGCTGGGACGAGCAGCGCTTCGGCCTCGAGCTCGATCTCGACCGCTTCATGATCGTCGCGGTGGGCGACTTCAACATGGGCGCGATGGAGAACAAGGGGCTCAACATCTTCAACACGAAGTACGTGCTGGCGAACCCCGAGACCGCGACCGACACCGACTTCGCGAACATCGAATCGGTGGTCGGTCACGAGTACTTCCACAACTGGACCGGCAACCGCGTGACCTGCCGCGACTGGTTCCAGCTGAGCCTGAAGGAAGGCCTGACGGTATTCCGCGACCAGGAGTTCTCGGCCGACATGGCCGCGGGCGACGACCTCGAATCGGCGGCCCGCGCGGTCAAGCGCATCGAGGACGTGCGCGTGCTGCGCCAGCTGCAGTTCGCCGAGGACGCGGGCCCGATGGCGCATCCGGTGCGCCCGGAAAGCTACGTCGAGATCAACAACTTCTACACGATGACCGTCTACGAAAAAGGCTCGGAAGTCGTGCGGATGTATCAGACGCTGTTCGGCCGCGACGGCTTCCGCAAGGGGATGGACCTGTACTTCAAGCGCCACGACGGGCACGCGGTGACCTGCGACGACTTCCGTCACGCGATGGCCGACGCGAACGGGCGCGACCTCGCGCAGTTCGAACGCTGGTACAGCCAGGCGGGCACGCCGCGCGTGTCGGTGCGCACCGCGTACGACGCGGCCGCGCGCCGCTATACGGTGACGCTCGCGCAGGGCTACGGCGACGCGTCGCCGGCCGCGCGCGACACGCAGCAAGGGCCGCTGCTGATTCCGTTCGCGATCGGCCTGATCGGCCGCGACGGCCGCGACCTGCCGCTGCGTCTCGACGGCGAAGCCGCAGCAGCAGGCACGACGCGCGTGCTCGACTTCACCGACACCGAGCAGACCTTCACGTTCGTCGACGTGCCGGAACAGCCGCTGCCGTCGCTGCTGCGCAATTTCTCGTCGCCGGTGATCGTCGAGTACGACTACAGCGACGACGATCTCGCGTTCCTGCTCGCGCACGACAGCGATCCGTTCAACCGCTGGGAAGCCGGCCAGCGCCTCGCGACGCGCGCGCTGCT
>NZ_NKEX01000023.1:0-1690 GCF_002223325.1 Burkholderia sp. AU15512 | reverse complement strand
TTGTAGTGGCTAGATTGAAATGTCCGCTTTTGGCTACATAGAAATGTCCGCTTTCGGGCCGCGTAAGCTGTTCGGTCGCCGGGTGTCCGGCGCCGGAGGCTGCGATGGCTGTAACGGAACGGATCACGATGACGATGCGCGAACTGGACCGATTCAAGGTCATTCAGGATGTAGCCGACGGCAAGCTCAAGCCGTGGCGTGCTGCGGAACGGCTGGAGTTGACGACACGCCAGGTTCGCCGGCTGGTCGCCCGGTTGCGTGAGCACGGTCCGGCAGGTTTGGTATCAGGGCACCGAGCGAAGCCCGGCAATCGCCGCCTCGACCCGGGAGCTGCCGATCGGGCGCTGTCGATCATCCGCGATCGCTACGCCGATTTCGGGCCGACGTTGGCCTGCGAGAAGCTCTGGGAGTGTCACGGCATTGGGCTGGCCAAGGAGACGGTCAGGAAGCTGATGACGGACGCTGGCTTGTGGATTCCGCGTCGGCAGCGTCCGCCGAAGGTTTATCAGCCGCGAGCGCGTCGCGCATGCTTGGGCGAGTTGATCCAGATCGACGGCAGCGATCATCGATGGTTCGAGGAACGGGCACCGGCCTGCACGCTGCTGGTGTATGTGGACGATGCGACGAGCCGATTGATGATGCTGCACTTCACGCAGACCGAATCGACGTTCAGCTACTTCGAGGCCACGCGGACGTATATCGAACGCCATGGCAAGCCGGGAGCGTTCTACAGCGACAAGGCCAGCGTGTTCCGCAACGTGAAGCCGGGCAAGACTGGCAATCGCGTGACGCCGTTTGGCCGGGCGATGTACGAGCTGAACATCGACACGTTCTGCGCGAACAGCAGCTCGGCCAAGGGGCGCGTGGAGCGAGCGCACTTGACGTTGCAGGATCGATTGGTCAAGGAGATGCGATTGCGCGGCATCAACACGGTGGCCGACGCCAACGCTTACGCGCCCTCCTTCATGGTCGCCTACAACACGCGCTTCGCGAAGCCGCCAAAGAGCGACTTCAATGCGCACCGGCCGTTGCGGGCCAACGAGAGTCTGGACCGGGCGCTGACGTGGCGCGAGCCACGGAAGGTAACGAAGTCGCTCACGGTTCAGTACGACCGGGTGATGTACTTGCTGGACGATACGCCGGAGAACCGGAAGTTGATCGACCGTCAGATCGAGGTATGGGAGTACCCGGATGGGCGGATCGAGATTCGGGCTGACGATCGTGCGTTGAGCTGCAGGCAATACGATCGCCTGGCCGAAATCGATCAAGGTGCCGTCGTTGAGCACAAGCGTTTGAGCCATGTGCTACAGGTCGCCCAAGCGCTGCAGGCGCAACGCGATAACAGTCGAATCGGTAAAGCCCCGTCTCGAACGCATCGTGGCGACTCAACCCGGACCGACCGAAACGAACCCCAAGCGGGCAAGAAGAAGCAACGCGAGATCACGCAGGCCGACGTCGAGCATGTGATCGTGGAGCTGGCGCAACGTCGGCAAACCGCAAAGCCGCCAACCAAACCTGGCCGTCGGTCTGCAAAGGCTAGCGAAACAAACGTGAGCGCCCTGCCCGTTCAGGCGCCGACCTTCGACACTGCGTAATGCTCAAAACGAGGAAAAAGACGCAGCAAAAACAACCTTAAAACCGGACATTTTTAAATGGCTGGAAGGTGGACATCTGAATCCGGGTATGACAT
>NZ_NKEX01000011.1:0-1834 GCF_002223325.1 Burkholderia sp. AU15512 | reverse complement strand
ACAGCCGATAAGCGTGAGCGCTCAACTTGCGCGAGAAGCTCTGGAAAGGAGGTGATCCAGCCGCACCTTCCGATACGGCTACCTTGTTACGACTTCACCCCAGTCATGAATCCTACCGTGGTGACCGTCCTCCTTGCGGTTAGACTAGCCACTTCTGGTAAAACCCACTCCCATGGTGTGACGGGCGGTGTGTACAAGACCCGGGAACGTATTCACCGCGGCATGCTGATCCGCGATTACTAGCGATTCCAGCTTCATGCACTCGAGTTGCAGAGTGCAATCCGGACTACGATCGGTTTTCTGGGATTAGCTCCCCCTCGCGGGTTGGCAACCCTCTGTTCCGACCATTGTATGACGTGTGAAGCCCTACCCATAAGGGCCATGAGGACTTGACGTCATCCCCACCTTCCTCCGGTTTGTCACCGGCAGTCTCCTTAGAGTGCTCTTGCGTAGCAACTAAGGACAAGGGTTGCGCTCGTTGCGGGACTTAACCCAACATCTCACGACACGAGCTGACGACAGCCATGCAGCACCTGTGCGCCGGTTCTCTTTCGAGCACTCCCACCTCTCAGCGGGATTCCGACCATGTCAAGGGTAGGTAAGGTTTTTCGCGTTGCATCGAATTAATCCACATCATCCACCGCTTGTGCGGGTCCCCGTCAATTCCTTTGAGTTTTAATCTTGCGACCGTACTCCCCAGGCGGTCAACTTCACGCGTTAGCTACGTTACTAAGGAAATGAATCCCCAACAACTAGTTGACATCGTTTAGGGCGTGGACTACCAGGGTATCTAATCCTGTTTGCTCCCCACGCTTTCGTGCATGAGCGTCAGTATTGGCCCAGGGGGCTGCCTTCGCCATCGGTATTCCTCCACATCTCTACGCATTTCACTGCTACACGTGGAATTCTACCCCCCTCTGCCATACTCTAGCCTGCCAGTCACCAATGCAGTTCCCAGGTTGAGCCCGGGGATTTCACATCGGTCTTAGCAAACCGCCTGCGCACGCTTTACGCCCAGTAATTCCGATTAACGCTTGCACCCTACGTATTACCGCGGCTGCTGGCACGTAGTTAGCCGGTGCTTATTCTTCCGGTACCGTCATCCCCCGACTGTATTAGAGCCAAGGATTTCTTTCCGGACAAAAGTGCTTTACAACCCGAAGGCCTTCTTCACACACGCGGCATTGCTGGATCAGGCTTTCGCCCATTGTCCAAAATTCCCCACTGCTGCCTCCCGTAGGAGTCTGGGCCGTGTCTCAGTCCCAGTGTGGCTGGTCGTCCTCTCAGACCAGCTACTGATCGTCGCCTTGGTAGGCCTTTACCCCACCAACTAGCTAATCAGCCATCGGCCAACCCTATAGCGCGAGGCCCGAAGGTCCCCCGCTTTCATCCGTAGATCGTATGCGGTATTAATCCGGCTTTCGCCGGGCTATCCCCCACTACAGGACATGTTCCGATGTATTACTCACCCGTTCGCCACTCGCCACCAGGTGCAAGCACCCGTGCTGCCGTTCGACTTGCATGTGTAAGGCATGCCGCCAGCGTTCAATCTGAGCCAGGATCAAACTCTTCAGTTTAAACCTGTTACTGTTTTCGGTTCAGTTAAGAACCGGTCGCTCACTCAAAGCTGACAGGAATATGAATCACTTCATAAACCTGACTTACTTTAGTGTGAGACTCTTGATACTTTCGCTATCTGATCCGAGGATCAGCTCGCTTTCATCAAGCGCCCACACTTATCGGCTGTTAATTTTTAAAGAGCATTCTGCGAGGAACTTCGTGTTTCTCAGCAGCGCTGCGTTTTCAGCAGCAGAGAAGCGAGATTATGAACCGT
>NZ_NKEX01000010.1:0-2825 GCF_002223325.1 Burkholderia sp. AU15512 | reverse complement strand
CGCATCGAAAACGTCGTGAAGAAATTCGGCGACAGCACCGCCGTCGACAACGTGAACCTGACGATCGCGAAGAACGAGCTGTTCGCGCTGCTCGGCAGCTCGGGCTGCGGCAAGTCGACGTTGCTGCGCATGCTCGCCGGGCTCGAGACGGCCACCTCCGGCAAGATCTTCGTCGACGGCGAGGACCTCGCGTCGCTGCCGCCGTACCGTCGCCCGGTGAACATGATGTTCCAGTCGTACGCGCTGTTCCCGCACATGACGGTCGAATCGAACGTCGCGTTCGGCCTGAAGCAGGAAGGCACGCCGAAGCACGAGATCAAGGAGCGCGTGGCCGATGCGCTCGCGCTCGTGCAGATGAGCAAGTACGCGCAGCGCAAGCCGCACCAGCTCTCCGGCGGCCAGCAGCAACGCGTCGCGCTGGCCCGCTCGCTGGTCAAGCGCCCGAAGCTGTTGCTGCTCGACGAGCCGATGTCCGCGCTCGACAAGAAGATCCGCCAGAAGACCCAGCTCGAACTCGTGAACATCATCGAGAAGGTCGACGTGACCTGCGTGATGGTCACGCACGACCAGGAAGAGGCGATGACGATGGCCAGCCGCCTCGCGGTGATGAGCGAAGGCAAGATCGTGCAGATCGGCGCGCCGGGCGAAGTGTACGAGTTTCCGAACAGCCGCTTCTCGGCCGAATTCATCGGCTCGACCAACCTGTTCGAAGGGCGCGTGGTCGAGGACGAGCCCGATCACATCTTCGTTGAAAGCGACGACCTCGAAGCCCGCATGTACGTGAGCCACGGCATCACCGGCCCGCTCGGGATGCCGGTCGGCATCTCGGTGCGCCCGGAACGCATTCACGTGTCGCGCGAGAAGCCGGGCTCGAAACACAACTGGGCGCGCGGCGTCGTGACCGACATCGCGTACATGGGCAGCTACTCGCTGTACCACGTGCGCCTGCCGAGCGGCAAGACGGTGGTGTCGAACCTGTCGAGCTCGCACCTGATGAACGACAACGCACCGGCGTGGAACGACGACGTGTTCGTGTCGTGGTCGCCGGCCAGCGGCGTCGTGCTGACGCAGTGAGGACGCCACGATGAGAACCTCCGCCTCCAATCCGTCCGCGCCGGTGCCGACCGGCGCCGCGAGCACTGGTGCCGCCCGCGCCCGCCCGGGCCGCCTTGCCGCGCTGTCGCGCTTCCTGCCGTCGGGCCGCAGCGTCGCGATCGGCGTGCCGTTCGTGTGGCTGGCCGTGTTCTTCGCGCTGCCGTTCGTGCTGGTGCTGAAGATCAGCTTCGCCGACCAGGTGATGGGCATTCCGCCGTACACGTCGCTCGTCGAGATCAAGGACGGCATCGTGCACTTCGCGCTGCAGCTGTCGCACTACGCGTTCCTGCTGCAGGACGACCTGTATATCGCGACCTACCTCAGCTCGCTGAAGATGGCCGCTGTCTCGACGGTGCTGTGCCTGCTGATCGGTTACCCGATGGCGTACTACATCGCGCGCTCGGAACCGAACCGCCGCAACGTGCTGATGATGGCCGTGATGCTGCCGTTCTGGACGTCGTTCCTGATCCGCGTGTACGCATGGATCGGCATCCTGAAGGACGACGGCCTCCTGAACCACACGCTGATCGCGCTCGGCATCATCCACACGCCGCTGCGGCTCTATCACAGCGACGCGGGCGTCTACATCGGGATGGTCTATTCGTACCTGCCGTTCATGGTGATGCCGCTGTACGCGCACCTCGTGAAGATGGACCTCACGTTGCTCGAAGCCGCGTACGACCTCGGCGCCAAGCCGTGGGTCGCGTTCACGCGCATCACGCTGCCGCTGTCGAAGAACGGGATCATCGCCGGCAGCCTGCTGGTGTTCATCCCGGCGGTGGGCGAGTACGTGATTCCGGAGCTGCTCGGCGGCGCCGACACGCTGATGATCGGCCGCGTGATGTGGGATGAATTCTTCAACAACATGGACTGGCCGATGGCGTCCGCGGTGACGGTCGCGATGGTGTTGCTGCTGCTGGTGCCGATGGCGCTGTTCCAGTACTACCAGGTCAAGGAACTGGAGGACGCGAAATGATCAAGCCGAGCAAACCGCTGTCGACGGGCGTCCTCGCCTTCGGCTTCCTGTTCCTGTACATCCCGATCATCAGCCTGGTCGTGTACTCGTTCAACGAGTCGAAGCTGGTGACGGTGTGGTCGGGCTTCTCGCTGAAGTGGTACTCGGCGCTGCTGGACGACGACGAGCTGCTGAGCGCCGCGTGGCTGTCGCTGAAGATCGGCTTGCTGACGGCCACCGCATCGGTCGTGATCGGCACGTGGGCGGGCTTCGTGCTCGCGCGCTTCGGCCGCTTCAAGGGCTTCACGCTCTATACGGGGATGATCAACGCGCCGCTGGTGATCCCGGAAGTGATCCAGGGCATCTCGCTGCTGTTGCTGTTCGTTGCGCTGGAGCAGATGTTCGGCTGGCCGAAGGGGCGCGGGATGGTGACGATCTGGATCGGTCACGTGATGCTGTGCGTGTCGTACGTGGCGATCATCGTGCAGTCGCGCGTGAAGGAGATGAACAAGTCGCTGGAAGAGGCCGCGCTGGATCTCGGCGCGACGCCGCTGAAGGTGTTCTTCGTGGTGACGCTGCCGCTGATCTCGCAGGCGCTGCTGTCGGGTTGGCTGCTGTCGTTCACGCTGTCGATCGACGACCTGGTGCTGTCGGCGTTCCTGTCCGGGCCGGGCTCGACGACGCTGCCGCTGGTGGTGTTCTCGCGCGTGCGGCTGGGGCTGAACCCGGAGATGAACGCGCTGGCGACGCTGTTCATCACGGCGGTGACGATCGG
>NZ_NKEX01000009.1:0-3016 GCF_002223325.1 Burkholderia sp. AU15512 | reverse complement strand
CTATCCGGGTTGTGATTGTATCGATGTATCTCAAGATGATTCGAACTCTATGTTTGACTCAATTGGAATACGGCACAACGCGAGAACTCAACCTGTAACGAGACAGACTCGTTATAGGGTCAAGCGAACAAGTGCATGTGGTGGATGCCTTGGCGATCACAGGCGATGAAGGACGCGGTAGCCTGCGAAAAGCTACGGGGAGCTGGCAAACAAGCTTTGATCCGTAGATGTCCGAATGGGGAAACCCACTCCTTTTGGAGTATCCATGGCTGAATACATAGGCCATGCGAAGCGAACGCGGTGAACTGAAACATCTAAGTAACCGCAGGAAAAGAAATCAACCGAGATTCCCAAAGTAGTGGCGAGCGAAATGGGATGAGCCTTGCACTCTTTATTTGTATTGTTAGCCGAACGCTCTGGAAAGTGCGGCCATAGCAGGTGATAGCCCTGTAGGCGAAAACAGTATGAAAGAACTAGGTGTGCGACAAGTAGGGCGGGACACGTGAAATCCTGTCTGAAGATGGGGGGACCATCCTCCAAGGCTAAATACTCGTGATCGACCGATAGTGAACCAGTACCGTGAGGGAAAGGCGAAAAGAACCCCGGGAGGGGAGTGAAATAGATCCTGAAACCGCATGCATACAAACAGTCGGAGCCTCGTAAGGGGTGACGGCGTACCTTTTGTATAATGGGTCAGCGACTTACGTTCAGTAGCAAGCTTAACCGTATAGGGCAGGCGTAGCGAAAGCGAGTCCGAATAGGGCGTTCAGTTGCTGGGCGTAGACCCGAAACCAAGTGATCTATCCATGGCCAGGATGAAGGTGCGGTAACACGTACTGGAGGTCCGAACCCACTAACGTTGAAAAGTTAGGGGATGAGCTGTGGATAGGGGTGAAAGGCTAAACAAACTTGGAAATAGCTGGTTCTCTCCGAAAACTATTTAGGTAGTGCCTCGTGTCTCACCTTCGGGGGTAGAGCACTGTCATGGTTGGGGGGTCTATTGCAGATTACCCCGCCATAGCAAACTCCGAATACCGAAGAGTGCAATCACGGGAGACAGACATCGGGTGCTAACGTCCGGTGTCAAGAGGGAAACAACCCAGACCGCCAGCTAAGGTCCCCAAATATAGCTAAGTGGGAAACGAAGTGGGAAGGCTAAAACAGTCAGGAGGTTGGCTTAGAAGCAGCCACCCTTTAAAGAAAGCGTAATAGCTCACTGATCGAGTCGTCCTGCGCGGAAGATGTAACGGGGCTAAGCTATATACCGAAGCTGCGGATGCGAGCTTTGCTCGCATGGTAGGAGAGCGTTCTGTAAGCCTGCGAAGGTGTCTCGGAAGGGATGCTGGAGGTATCAGAAGTGCGAATGCTGACATGAGTAGCGATAAAGGGGGTGAAAGGCCCCCTCGCCGTAAGCCCAAGGTTTCCTACGCAACGTTCATCGGCGTAGGGTGAGTCGGCCCCTAAGGCGAGGCAGAAATGCGTAGCTGATGGGAAGCAGGTCAATATTCCTGCACCATTGTTAGATGCGATGGGGGGACGGATCGCGGAAGGTTGTCCGGGTGTTGGAAGTCCCGGTCGCTGCATTGGAGAAGGCGCTTAGGCAAATCCGGGCGCGGAATTCAAGGGTGTGGCGCGAGCTCCTTAGGGAGCGAAGCAATTGGAAGTGGTTCCAAGAAAAGCCTCTAAGCTTCAGTCTAACGATGACCGTACCGCAAACCGACACAGGTGGGCGAGATGAGTATTCTAAGGCGCTTGAGAGAACTCGGGAGAAGGAACTCGGCAAATTGGTACCGTAACTTCGGGATAAGGTACGCCCTTGTAGCTTGATGCGCCTGCGCGCAGAGGGTGAAGGGGTTGCAATAAACTGGTGGCTGCGACTGTTTAATAAAAACACAGCACTCTGCAAACACGAAAGTGGACGTATAGGGTGTGACGCCTGCCCGGTGCCGGAAGATTAAATGATGGGGTGCAAGCTCTTGATTGAAGTCCCGGTAAACGGCGGCCGTAACTATAACGGTCCTAAGGTAGCGAAATTCCTTGTCGGGTAAGTTCCGACCTGCACGAATGGCGTAACGATGGCCACACTGTCTCCTCCCGAGACTCAGCGAAGTTGAAGTGTTTGTGATGATGCAATCTACCCGCGGCTAGACGGAAAGACCCCATGAACCTTTACTGTAGCTTTGCATTGGACTTTGAACCGATCTGTGTAGGATAGGTGGGAGGCTATGAAACCGGAACGCTAGTTTCGGTGGAGCCGTCCTTGAAATACCACCCTGGTTTGTTTGAGGTTCTAACCTTGGCCCGTGATCCGGGTCGGGGACAGTGCATGGTAGGCAGTTTGACTGGGGCGGTCTCCTCCCAAAGCGTAACGGAGGAGTACGAAGGTACGCTAGGTACGGTCGGAAATCGTGCTGATAGTGCAATGGCATAAGCGTGCTTAACTGCGAGACCGACAAGTCGAGCAGGTGCGAAAGCAGGTCATAGTGATCCGGTGGTTCTGTATGGAAGGGCCATCGCTCAACGGATAAAAGGTACTCTGGGGATAACAGGCTGATACCGCCCAAGAGTTCATATCGACGGCGGTGTTTGGCACCTCGATGTCGGCTCATCTCATCCTGGGGCTGTAGCCGGTCCCAAGGGTATGGCTGTTCGCCATTTAAAGAGGTACGTGAGCTGGGTTTAAAACGTCGTGAGACAGTTTGGTCCCTATCTGCCGTGGGCGTTGGATATTTGAAGGGGGCTGCTCCTAGTACGAGAGGACCGGAGTGGACGAACCTCTGGTGTACCGGTTGTCACGCCAGTGGCATCGCCGGGTAGCTATGTTCGGAAGAGATAACCGCTGAAAGCATCTAAGCGGGAAACTCGCCTTAAGATGAGATATCCCTGGGGACTAGATCCCCTTGAAGGGTCGTTCGAGACCAGGACGTTGATAGGTCAGGTGTGTAAGCGCAGTAATGCGTTCAGCTAACTGATACTAATTGCCCGTAAGGCTTGATCCTATAACAAGTCTGTTTCG